>NZ_JAUALB010000014.1 GCF_030345795.1 Micromonospora sp. WMMA1363 | reverse complement strand
AGCGCGGACGCGGTGCGTTCTGGCGGGCGGCGTCGAACACGGTTGGCGGGTGGCAGGACCGGGACACCGGGGACCTGTTCCTCTTGCCCCGGTGGTGACCGGTGCGGTTCGGGCGGTGGCGGAGCGGGCGGGGACTCGTGGACCGGCGGGACTAAGGCTCTCGGGCGGCGCTCAAAGGCGGCGGGTTCCCGCCCTGGTCGACGGGGGCGCGGGCGGCGGACCGGAAACGCGGCCACGGTCCGGCCGCGCATCGGTGGCGTTCAGCGGGACGTCTGGCAGTTGGTAGCGCAGCGTTACGAAATTGCCGGGGGAGTCGACTACGCGAGCACCGACTACAGCGGCGCGATGGGGATCTTTCGGACCCGATCGGGGCCGTGAGGGTAGGTGAGGGCAGTTCTGAGGGTAGTGCGAACACGCGTGAGGGTAGTGCTGGGTAGTTCCATACCGCCTCTGACCTGCAATGAGGGTAGTGAGGGTAGGAAATCCGGGATGACCCTCATGAGGGTACGTACCCTCAGTCACCGTGCGTGATCTGCCCTCAGCCGGGCGAGTGCTGCGGGCGGGGGTGGGTGGCGACGGTGAAGGCCCCGTGCGTGTGCTGCGGTGAGCCGGTGCTGATCCGGTCCGCGTGCGGAGCTCCCCGCACCTTCATTTGCCACGGTCGACCCGCTGAGCCGGTCGCAGACGCGCGGAGGCCACCGGGGGCGACTCGGGTACCCGGTGGCGGAGAGCGGCGCTCAGCGGCCGATACAGCGGGCACGGCGTCCGATCGGGCGGGCGGTGCCGCCGGAGAAGGGCATGCGCCTAGACCCAGGGATCGAGGCGGGCAACCTCGCGGCGATCATCCGGCTCAAGTTCCCCACGCGGACGCGGCGGCGCTGCGGGAGGCGGTCGACCGGTTCCACCGGGTGACCGACTGGACTGCGATCGAGACGAGGGGGGCGGCAATCTCGGCAACGTGGTCTTGCACCGGTTGACCGCGCGGAGCGGGTCCACGCCGGAGTTGGAGCGGGTCGACATGCCCGATGAGGTGACCGCGCTCGGGCGGCGGGGCGGAACCAAGGTGCGGATGCTCGATCCCCGGTGGGTCAACCGGGATCGGGTGATCGAGCGGGGGGCGGAGATCGTCGGCATGGACGTCTCCGGGCAGTTCCTCGGCGCGGCCGGTGACCAGTTGGGCACCGGGCTTCCGGTGCCGATCAAGCCGGGCACGGGCGCGGATCAGCCGGTCACCGTGGCGGCGGCGGCAGAAAGGCCCGTGAGGTCCCGTTGATTGAAGCTCCCCGGGTACGGGGTGCTCGCTCACGACCTGGACGTGACCGCCGGAGACGTGACGCGAGTGCCGGGCATCCTGCGGGATCTCAAGGCCGGTGACACGGTGGCGATGCCGACCGTGCGGATGCTCGCCGATGACCTCGGGTTGCCGGTCGAGTTGGCCGGCGGGTGGGTCTGGGAGTCCTCCCGGCGGTGGCTCGGTGACTGGCAACGGTTCTGGCGGGATGCCCGGTCGGCGCTGATCGAGGCCGGGCCGGATGACCTCCCGGCGGTGTACGCGCTGGCGGCGGTCAAGGCCGTGACGAACGCGTTCCTCGGGGGGTGGCTGCGCGCGCCGGAGCACAACCGGACGGCATCGTTGCGGGTCGACTGGGCTCACCAGGTGATCGCACGGGCGCGCATGAACGCCGTGCGGGGAATCAGCAAGGCCAGCGCGAAGCCGTTGGCGATCGTGGCGGATACGGCCTACTTCGGCGGGATCGGGGAGCTGGGCGGGATGTGGGTCGATGAGCACCGGTTCTCGCTCGGTTCGTGGAAGACCGAGAAGCGGGCCACAGCCACGGCGGAGATCGTAGCCGCGTACGCCAGCGGGCGGCCGAACCGGTTCCGGGATGCGATCAACGCGGAGATGGAGGCGCGGCGATGAGCAAGGACCGTTGGCTGTGGCCCGCTTCTCGGTCTTCCACGAACCGAGCGAGAACCGGTGCTCATCGACCCACATCCCGCCCAGCTCCCCGATCCCGCCGAAGTAGGCCGTATCCGCCACGATCGCCAACGGCTTCGCGCTGGCCTTGCTGATTCCCCGCACGGCGTTCATGCGCGCCCGTGCGATCACCTGGTGAGCCCAGTCGACCCGCAACGATGCCGTCCGGTTGTGCTCCGGCGCGCGCAGCCACCCCCCGAGGAACGCGTTCGTCACGGCCTTGACCGCCGCCAGCGCGTACACCGCCGGGAGGTCATCCGGCCCGGCCTCGATCAGCGCCGACCGGGCATCCCGCCAGAACCGTTGCCAGTCACCGAGCCACCGCCGGGAGGACTCCCAGACCCACCCGCCGGCCAACTCGACCGGCAACCCGAGGTCATCGGCGAGCATCCGCACGGTCGGCATCGCCACCGTGTCACCGGCCTTGAGATCCCGCAGGATGCCGGCACTCGCGTCACGTCTCCGGCGGTCACGTCCAGGTCGTGAGCGAGCACCCCGTACCCGGGAGCTTAATCAACGGGACCTCACGGGCCTTTCTGCCGGCCGCCGCCACGGTGACCGGCTGATCCGCGCCCGTGCCCGGCTTGATCGGCACCGGAAGCCCGGTGCCCAACTGGTCACCGGCCGCGCCGAGGAACTGCCCGGAGACGTCCATGCCGACGATCTCCGCCCCCGGCTCGATCACCCGATCCCGGTTGACCCACGGGGATCGAGCATCCGCACCTTGGTTCCGCCCCGCCGCCCGAGCGCGGTCACCTCATCGGGCATGTCGACCCGCTCCAACTCCGGCGTGGACCCGCTCCGCGCGGTCAACCGGTGCAAGACCACGTTGCCGAGATTGCCGGCCCCCTCGTCTCGATCGCAGTCCAGTCGGTCACCGGTGGAACCGGTCGACCGCCTCCCGCAGCGCCGCCGCGTCCGGCGTGGGGAACTTGAGCCGGATGATCGCCGCGAGGTTGCCCGCCTCGATCCCTGGGTCTAGGCGCATGCCCTTCTCCGGCGGCACCGCCCGCCCGATCGGACGCCGTGCCCGCTGTATCGGCCGCTGAGCGCCGCTCTCCGCCACCGGGGTACCCGAGTCGCCCCCGGTGGCCTCCGGCGCGTCTGCGACCGGCTCAGCGGGTCGACCGTGGCAAATGAAGGTGCGGGGAGCTCCGCACGCGGACCGGATCAGCACCGGCTCACCGCAGCACACGCACGGGCCTTCACCGTCGCCACCCAACCCGCCCGCAGCACTCGCCCGGCTGAGGGCAGATCACGCACGGTGACTGAGGGTACGTACCCTCATGAGGGTCATCCCCGGATTTCCTACCCTCACTACCCTCATTGCAGGTCAGAGGCGGTATGGAACTACCCTCAGCACTACCCTCACGCGTGTTCGCACTACCCTCAGAACTGCCCTCACCTACCCTCACGGCCCCGATCGGGTCCGAAAGATCCCAATCGCGCCGCTGTAGTCGGTGCTCGCGTAGTCGACTCCCCCGGCAATTTCGTAACGCTGCGCTACCAACTGCCAGACGTCCCGCTGAACGCCACCGATGCGCGGCCGGACCGTGGCCGCGTTCCGGTCCGCCGCCCGCGCCCCGTCGACCAGGGCGAGGAACCCGCCGCCTTTGAGCGCCGACCCGAGAGCCTTAGTCCCGCCGGTCCACGAGTCCCCGGCCCGCTCCGCCACCGACCGAACCGCACCGGTCACCACCGAGGGCAAGAGGAACAGGTCCCGGTGTCCCGGTCCTGCCACCCGCCAACCGTGTTCGACGCCGCCGCCAGAACGCCACCGCGTCCGCGCTGGACGGTCGATGC
>NZ_JAUALB010000013.1 GCF_030345795.1 Micromonospora sp. WMMA1363 | reverse complement strand
CCGCTGGCGATCGTGGTGATCGGCGGCCTGCTCAGCTCGACGCTGCTCACCCTGGTGCTGGTGCCGACCCTGTACGCGATGGTGGAGCACACGAAGGAACTGGTCCGGGCTCTGGGCGCGCGCTCGCGCCGGACACCCGCGCCGGTCGGCCCGTCGGCAGACACCGCCCGGCGCGGGCCGAGCGGACCGTCGAGCCCGAGCCGGCCGTGATCGGTGCCGACACCGCCGCGTCCGGCGCCGGGGCCGCCGGCCACCCGTCGGCGGCGCTGGTCGACGGCACCGACCAGTTCGAGGTGTTGCGGCTGCCGAAGAGCCGTACCTCGCCGCTCCCGCCCGCCGAGTAACGGCACCCACCCGGAACGCCCCCGCCGGAACGCCCTCGTGCCGGTCCGGGGCGCGCCGGGCCGATGTGCCCGAGGCGCGGCCCGCGCCCCGCGCCCGGGCGGCGGCCCGGCGGGTCCCCGGACGCGGGGAAGGCGGAGCCGTCTCGGCTGCGGGTGGGGCGAGGCGCGGTGATGTGAGTCGCTGTCGGTTGTCCGCGCGACGGCGGACGGTCGTACGCCGGCCGGGTAGGGTCCGCTGCGTGCCGTCGATCCTCTCGGTCCTGCGCCGCAACGGGAACTTTCGCAACCTTTTCCTGGCCGAGCTGGTGGTGTTCGGCGCCGACTGGTTCGTGATGGTGCCCTTGCTGGTGCTGCTGCCGTCGCTGACCGGCAGCGGCGTGTGGGGGGCGCTGGTGCTCGCCGTGGACACCGGCATCGTGGCGCTGCTACTGCCGTACACCGGGACCGTGGCGGACCGGTTCGACCGCCGCAAGATCATGATCGGGTCGAACATCGCCGCTGTGCTCGGCGTGCTGCTGCTGCTTGGTGTTCGCGGCGCCGGCACGGCCTGGTTGGCGATGGTGGGCATCGGTGTGGTGGCGGTTGCCAAGGCCTTCTACTCGCCGGCCGCCCAGGCCGCCCTGCCGAACGTGCTGGATCGGACGAACTGGCGGCGGGCAACGCGGTCGCGGGTTCCGCTGGGGCACGATGACGATCGTCGGCGCGTCCCTGGGCGGGGTGCTCAGCAGCGCCGTCGGCCCGTACGCCTGCTTCTGGGTTGCGGCCGCCGGCCTGGTCCTGGCGGCGGTTCTGGCAGCGCGGATCCGCCGGCCGTTGCAGGCCCCGCGGGACCGGGACCGGCCGGCGTTGCAGACGTGGGCGGCGGTCCGGGAGGCGCTCGGCTACATCGGGCACCGGCCCGGGTGCTGGCGCTGGTGACGGTGAAGTCCGCCGTCGGCCTCGGCAACGGCGTGCTGACCGTGTTCCCACTGCTGGCGGGCCTGTACGGGGCGGGCCCGATCGGCACCGGCCTGCTCTTCGCGGTGCGCGGCGCGGGTGCGCTGGTCGGCCCGATCCTGATGCGGCGGGTGCTGGGCAACCGGGCTGGCTGCCCCGGTCTGGCGTTGTCGATGTCGCTGTACGGGCTGGCCTACCTCGGCACCTCGGTCGCCGACTGGTTCCCGGTGGTGCTCGTGCTGGTCTTCGTGGCGCACTTCGCGGGCGGTAGCAACTGGGTGATGTCGAACTTCGCCCTCCAAGGTGAGGTGCCGGACCGGTTGCGGGGCCGGGTCTTCGCCACGGACATGATGTTGGCGACGCTCGCCATCTCGGTGAGCCAAATGGTCGTCGCGTCCGTGGTGGACGTCGTCGACGAGCGGGTGGTGCTGGCGGGCTGCGGCCTGGTCACCCTGGTCTATGCGGTCGGCTGGCGGATCGCGACCCGCCGGCTCTCGTTGACCGACCCGGTCGTGAACCCCGACCGTCGGTGGTCCGATAGCCCGCGTACCGGTGGGGCGGCGGAGCGCTCCGTTCCCCGCCCGCCTTTCCCGTGGGAAAGGCGGGCGGGGAACGGAGCGCTCCGCCGCCCCACCGGTACGCGGGCTATCGGACCACCGACGGGTCGGGGTTCACGACCGGGTCGGTCAACGAGAGCCGGCGGGTCGCGATCCGCCAGCCGACCGCATAGACCAGGGTGACCAGGCCGCAGCCCGCCAGCACCACCCGCTCGTCGACGACGTCCACCACGGACGCGACGACCAGTTGGCTCACCGAGATGGCGAGCGTCGCCAACATCATGTCCGTGGCGAAGACCCGGCCCGCAACCGGTCCGGCACCTCACCTTGGAGGGCGAAGTTCGACATCACCCAGTTGCTACCGCCCGCGAAGTGCGCCACGAAGACCAGCACGAGCACCACCGGGAACCAGTCGGCGACCGAGGTGCCGAGGTAGGCCAGCCCGTACAGCGACATCGACAACGCCAGACGGGGAGCAGCCAGGCCCGGTTGCCCAGCACCCGCCGCATCAGGATCGGGCCGACCAGCGCACCCGCGCCGCGCACCGCGAAGAGCAGGCCGGTGCCGATCGGGCCCGCCCCGTACAGGCCCGCCAGCAGTGGGAACACGGTCAGCACGCCGTTGCCGAGGCCGACGGCGGACTTCACCGTCACCAGCGCCAGCACCCGGGGCCGGTGCCCGATGTAGCCGAGCGCCTCCCGGACCGCCGCCCACGTCTGCAACGCCGGCCGGTCCCGGTCCCGCGGGGCCTGCAACGGCCGGCGGATCCGCGCTGCCAGAACCGCCGCCAGGACCAGGCCGGCGGCCGCAACCCAGAAGCAGGCGTACGGGCCGACGGCGCTGCTGAGCACCCCGCCCAGGGACGCGCCGACGATCGTCATCGTGCCCAGGCGGAACCCGCGACCGCGTTGCCCGCCGCCAGTTCGTCCGGATCCAGCACGTTCGGCAGGGCGGCCTGGCGGCCGGCGAGTAGAAGGCCTTGGCAACCGCCACCACACCGATGCCCACCATCGCCAACCAGGCCGTGCCGGCGCCGCGAACACCAAGCAGCAGCAGCACGCCGAGCACAGCGGCGATGTTCGACCCGATCATGATCTTGCGGCGGTCGAACCGGTCCGCCACGGTCCCGGTGTACGGCAGTAGCAGCGCCACGATGCCGGTGTCCACGGCGAGCACCAGCGCCCCCACACGCCGCTGCCGGTCAGCGACGGCAGCAGCACCAGCAAGGGCACCATCACGAACCAGTCGGCGCCGAACACCACCAGCTCGGCCAGGAAAAGGTTGCGAAAGTTCCCGTTGCGGCGCAGGACCGAGAGGATCGACGGCACGCAGCGGACCCTACCCGGCCGGCGTACGACCGTCCGCCGTCGCGCGGACAACCGACAGCGACTCACATCACCGCGCCTCGCCCCACCCGCAGCCGAGACGGCTCCGCCTTCCCCGGCGTCCGGGGACCCGCCGGGCCGCCGCCCGGGGCGCGGGGCGCGGGCCGCGCCTCGGGCACATCGGCCCGGCGCGCCCCGGACCGGCACGAGGGCGTTCCGGCGGGGGCGTTCCGGGTGGGTGCCGTTACTCGGCGGGCGGGAGCGGCGAGGTACGGCTCTTCGGCAGCCGCAACACCTCGAACTGGTCGGTGCCGTCGACCAGCGCCGCCGACGGGTGGCCGGCGGCCCCGGCGCCGGACGCGGCGGTGTCGGCACCGATCACGGCCGGCTCGGGCTCGACGGTCCGCTCGGCCCGCGCCGGGCGGTGTCTGCCGACGGGCCGACGGCGCGGGTGTCCGGCGCGAGCGCGCGCCCAGAGCCCGGACCAGTTCCTTCGTGTGCTCCACCATCGAGTACAGGGTCGGCACCAGCACCAGGGTGAGCAGCGTCGAGCTGAGCAGGCCGCCGATCACCACGATCGCCAGCGGCTTCGAGATGAAG
>NZ_JAUALB010000012.1 GCF_030345795.1 Micromonospora sp. WMMA1363 | reverse complement strand
CCGTGCGGCGAAGGCGATCGGCCTGGTGTTGCCGGACTGAAGGGCAAGCTGGACGGCTACGCGCTGCGAGTGCCGATCCCCACCGGCTCCACCACCGACCTGACCGTCACCGTCGGCGGGAGACCACGGTGGACGAGGTCAACGCCGCGATGAAGGCCGCCGCGGACGGCCCGCTCAAGGGCATCCTGGTCTACAACGACGACCCGATCGTGTCGGCCGACATCGTCACCGATCCGGCGTCCTGCATCTTCGACGCGCCGCTGACCAAGGTCATCGGCAACCAGGTCAAGGTCGTCGGCTGGTACGACAACGAGTGGGGCTACTCCAACCGCCTGGTTGACCTGGTCAAGCTGGTGGGGAAGTCGCGGTGAGTGCGAGGAGTGAGCTTGCGAGCCCCGCAGTCACGAACGGAGGGCTGGCGCGGTGAGCATCCGCACCGTCGACGATTGCTCGTCGAGGGGGTGTCGGGCCGGCGTGTGCTGGTGCGCGCCGACCTGAACGTCCCGCTCGACAAGCAGACCGGTGACATCACCGACGACGGCCGGATCCGGGCCGTCCTGCCGACCCTCGGCGCCTTGGTCGAGGCCGGCGCCAAGGTGATCGTCTGCTCGCACCTGGGTCGACCGAAGGGCGCACCGGACCCGGCGTTCAGCCTCCGCCCGGTGGCCGGGCGGCTCGGTGAGCTACTCGGCGCCGAGGTCCGGTTCGCCGAGGACACCGTGGGCGACTCGGCCGGTCCACCGTGGACGCCTTGGCCGACGGCCAGGTTGCCGTCCTCGAGAATCTGCGCTTCAACGCCGGTGAGACCAGCAAGGAGGAGGCCGAGCGGGGGGCGTTCGCCGACCAGCTCGCCGCGCTCGCCGACGCGTACGTCGACGACGCGTTCGGGGCCGTGCACCGCAAGCACGCCAGCGTGTACGACGTGCCGGCGCGGCTGCCGCACGTGGCCGGCCGGCTGGTGTTGCGTGAGGTGGAGGTGCTGTCCACGCTCACCGGGAACCCGGAACGGCCGTACGTGGTGGTGCTCGGCGGCTCCAAGGTCTCCGACAAGCTGGCGGTGATCGAGGCCCTGCTGCCGACGGTCGACCGACTGCTGATCGGCGGGGGTATGTGCTTCACCTTCCTCAGGGCGCAGGGCCACGAGGTGGGCACCTCGCTGCTGGAGAAGGAGATGGTCGAGACGTGCCGCAACCTCATGGAGGGCGCCCCCGGCAAGATCCTGCTCCCGGTGGACGTGGTGGCCGCCGACGCCTTCGCGCCGGACGCCGCGCACGACACCGTGCGCGCGGACGGCATCCCGAGCCACCGGCTGGGCCTGGACATCGGCCCGGAGACGGTGGCCGGCTTCGCCGCCGTCCTGTCGCAGGCGAAGACCATCTTCTGGAATGGCCCGATGGGTGTGTTCGAGATGCCGGCGTTCGCGGGCGGCACACCGGGGCGTCGCCGAGGCGATCACCAAGGCCGACGCGTTCTCCGTCGTCGGCGGCGGTGACTCCGCCGCGGCTGTGCGGGTGCTCGGGCTGGACGAGTCGTCCTTCGGGCACATTTCCACCGGCGGTGGCGCCTCGGCGACGCCCGGGTGCCGCCCGCGAACGCCGGCATCTCGAACACACCATCGGGCCATTCCAGAAGATGGTCTTCGCCTGCGACAGGACGGCGGCGAAGCCGGCACCGTCTCCGGGCCGATGTCCAGGCCCAGCCGGTGGCTCGGGATGCCGTCCGCGCGCACGGTGTCGTGCGCGGCGTCCGGCGCGAAGGCGTCGGCGGCCACCACGTCCACGGGAGCAGGATCTTGCCGGGGGCGCCCTCCATGAGGTTGCGGCACGTCTCGACCATCTCCTTCTCCAGCAGCGAGGTGCCCACCTCGTGGCCCTGCGCCCTGAGGAAGGTGAAGCACATACCCCCGCCGATCAGCAGTCGGTCGACCGTCGGCAGCAGGGCCTCGATCACCGCCAGCTTGTCGGAGACCTTGGAGCCGCCGAGCACCACCACGTACGGCCGTTCCGGGTTCCCGGTGAGCGTGGACAGCACCTCCACCTCACGCAACACCAGCCGGCCGGCCACGTGCGGCAGCCGCGCCGGCACGTCGTACACGCTGGCGTGCTTGCGGTGCACGGCCCCGAACGCGTCGTCGACGTACGCGTCGGCGAGCGCGGCGAGCTGGTCGGCGAACGCCCCCCGCTCGGCCTCCTCCTTGCTGGTCTCACCGGCGTTGAAGCGCAGATTCTCGAGGACGGCAACCTGGCCGTCGGCCAAGGCGTCCACGGTGGACCGGGCCGAGTCGCCCACGGTGTCCTCGGCGAACCGGACCTCGGCGCCGAGTAGCTCACCGAGCCGCCCGGCCACCGGGCGGAGGCTGAACGCCGGGTCCGGTGCGCCCTTCGGTCGACCCAGGTGCGAGCAGACGATCACCTTGGCGCGGCCTCGACCAAGGCGCCGAGGGTCGGCAGGACGGCCCGGATCCGGCCGTCGTCGGTGATGTCACCGGTCTGCTTGTCGAGCGGGACGTTCAGGTCGGCGCGCACCAGCACACGCCGGCCCGACACCCCCTCGACGAGCAGATCGTCGACGGTGCGGATGCTCACCGCGCCAGCCCTCCGTTCGTGACTGCGGGGCTCGCAAGCTCACTCCTCGCACTCACCGCGACTTCCCCACCAGCTTGACCAGGTCAACCAGGCGGTTGGAGTAGCCCCACTCGTTGTCGTACCAGCCGACGACCTTGACCTGGTTGCCGATGACCTTGGTCAGCGGCGCGTCGAAGATGCAGGACGCCGGATCGGTGACGATGTCGGCCGACACGATCGGGTCGTCGTTGTAGACCAGGATGCCCTTGAGCGGGCCGTCCGCGGCGGCCTTCATCGCGGCGTTGACCTCGTCCACCGTGGTCTCCCGGCCGACGGTGACGGTCAGGTCGGTGGTGGAGCCGGTGGGGATCGGCACTCGCAGCGCGTAGCCGTCCAGCTTGCCCTTCAGGTCCGGCAACACCAGGCCGATCGCCTTCGCCGCACCGGTCGAGGTCGGC
>NZ_JAUALB010000011.1 GCF_030345795.1 Micromonospora sp. WMMA1363 | reverse complement strand
TCATCTTCATACCGCGCCTCCTGCTCGAACTGCCGGCGCACCGCCGTGAACGCCTCGACCTGCGTGGCGTCGGTGCCGTGTCCGGTGAGGGATCGGCCGTGGGCGTGCAGGTGGTGGGGCTGGTCGAGTTCCAGATCTGGTACCGCAGGCCGTGTTGGATGGCGTAGCGGCGCTGCTCGCCGAGGCCGTGGGTCCACACGTGGCCGTCCTCGATTACGTACTGCGTCTGGTAGCCGAGCTGGCCGAGGATGCGGTCCATGCTGGCCGGGGTGGGTTGGGTGTGGTCGTCGGCGCAGCGCCGCTGCTGGGCGGCGGGGCAGATGTCGCACAGCTCGCGCACGCCCCAGTGGCCGTTGTAGTCGGCCACCTCGTGCGCGTAGGCGACGCCGCAGCTCGTCTTGCGGAACAGCGGCGTGCTGATCCGGAGGCACGCCAGGCGGCGACCACGGCGGCGTCGAGGTCGGCGGGCATGGTCTTGCGCCGGTGGTAGTCCTCCCCGAACGGCACGGGCACGCCGAGTCCGCGCAGGTAGTCGGCGTTCTCGGGCTTGTGGTAGTAGCCGGTGAACACGATCGCGTCGGCATCGCGGCGATGTCGAGCACGTGCGCCATGGTGTCGGGGGCGTCGTTCCAGCCGGGCACGATCGGCCGCCAGTACAGCACCACCCGGTACGGCGCTTGTGCGCGGCGGCGGTGCGGATCGACGTCACCGTGATCTCGCTCTTGGAGATCGGCTCCACGCGCGGGTCGCTGATCCCGGAGTAGGTGAACAGCAGCGTGACCCGCAGGTGCCGCAGCTTCTCCAGCGCGGCCATGTCCGCCTCGGTGACCTTGAACCGGGTGATCAGCAGGACGTGATTGGTGAAGCCGCTCGCGTCCATGGCGCGCAGGACCTGGAACAGGTGCGGTTTGACGCCGGGCAGGAACGGGTCGGTGGCTTTGTTGAACAGTTGGATCGGGGTGACGTCGGGGCGGAACGCCTCGTGTCCGACGAGCCGGTCGATCGCCTCGTCGGTGGGCATCAGCAGGTGCGGGACCTTGACCTCGAAGTTGCCCCAGAAGTGCCGTACGCAGTAGCCGCACTCCAGGGGCAGCCGATGATGTGGTTGAGGCTCAGCCCAGACTTGCGGTAGCCGACGACCTGCGCCATGTAGGGGTCCAGGTCGGCCTGCTGGTCGGCGGGCATGACGGCAGCAGCCGGGGGCCGGACGTGAAGGTCGGTGCGGCGGTGCTGGTCACCGGGTACCTCCGGAAGGGGTCGCAGGGGCGCGGAGCAGGTGCGCGGCGCCGGGGCCGTACCAGATGCCGAAGTCGCGGGGTACGACCTCGACGGTGTCGGAGCTGTGGATCAGGTTGTCGACCAGGCGGCCCTCGGCCATCGCGGCGCGCAGGCTGTCGATGCCGAAGCGGCCCGGATGGTGTCGGCCGGCGCGGTGGCCGGGTCGGTCGGGCCGAGCCGCTCACGCAGCCTCGGTGCGGCGTTGGGACCGTAGGCCAGCGCGAGGCCGGTGGGTTGGCCGACGAAGATGCGCCGCAGCTCGGCGGGCACGTCGCGGCCGATCTTCGCGGACAGCGGCAACATGTCGGAGTAGTGCACGAAGATCTGCGCCTCGGTGGGCCACACCGTGCGGACGTCGACCACCTGGACCTCGCGTTGGACCCAGACGAGCACCGGTTCACGCAGGCTCTGAGACGACCAGCGGATCGGTGCCGGAGCGCAGGTATCCGTGCCCGGGAGAGCGTGGCAGCTCGTGCGCGTCGGGCACCCGAGCACCGTACGGGACTCCAGCGCTGAGAACGTCCGCAACCCGATTCGGTAGGAAAGGTGGGTATCCAGCCCGCGCAGCCGGCCCTCCTCGAGGCGCTGGGACGCCAGCAGCAGGTGCACGCCGAGCGAGCGGCCCAGCCGGCCGATCTGGACGAACAGGTCGATGAAGTCGGGCTTCGCCGACAGCAGTTCGGAGAACTCGTCGCAGACCAGCAGCAGCGACGGCAGCGGGGCGAGCGGGGTGCCGCCGGCCCTGGCCCGCTCGTAGTCGCGCACGCTGGCGAAGTTGCCGGCGTGGCGCAGCAGCTCCTGGCGCCGGACGAGCTCGCCGTTGATCGCGTCGACCATCCGGTCGACCAGCGGGAGCGCGTCGGCCAGATTGGTGATGACCGCCGCGGTGTGCGGCAGCCGGTCGAACGAGGCGAAGGTGGCGCCGCCCTTGAAATCGACCAGGACGAAGTTGAGCTGCTCGGAGCTGTGCGTGGCGGCCAGCCCGAGCACCAGCGTGCGGAGCAGCTCGGACTTACCGGAGCCGGTGGCGCCGATCAGCAGGCCGTGTGGGCCCATCCCGTCCTGCGCCGACTCCTTCAGGTCCAGCTCCACGGCGCCGCCGTCGGTGCCGACTCCGATCGGTACCCGCAGCCGGTCCCGCGGTGGCCGGGGTGTCCAGCCGCGTTCAGCGGTGAAGCTCTCCGGGTCGCCCAACCCGAGCAGGTCGAGCAGGCCCAGGTCGGCACCCGGCGCCGCATCACCCCCGCGCATGGCGGTCGCCGGTCGCAACGGCGCGAGCCGGCGGGCCACCGCCTCGGCGTCGGCTAGGTCGAGCCGGTCGGCGGCGCCGACCTCGGCGTGTCCCTCGGCGGAGTGCGAGTGCAGGCGGCCCGCCCGCAACTCCAACAGCAGGTGTACCGGTCCAACAGGCGCGGGGGCGGCGTCTCCAGGTCGATGACCGTGACCGCGTCGATGCCGCTCTCCCGGCCAGGTCGGTGGCGCCGCCCAGGTCGCCCCCGTCGAGCACGACGACCACGTGCGGGCCGTCGGTGGCGGGCCCGGCGGGGCTGAACCGGGAGCGGCTGCCGAGCACCTCGTCGAGCAGCCCCTCCAGCTCGGTCGCCGCGCTGCTGACCAACCGGATCGGGCCGAGGGCGTCGGTACGGGCGGGATGGTGGGCGTGCGGCAGCCACTTCACCCACTCCCAGGTCAGTCGCCGTTCGGGCCCGGTGCAGACCGCGATCAGCAGCTCGTCGGGGGCGTG
>NZ_JAUALB010000010.1 GCF_030345795.1 Micromonospora sp. WMMA1363 | reverse complement strand
CAACACTCCCCGCAGACCCGGCTGGCCGAGCAGGCCGGCAGCCGGACGTCAGTCAGGTCGAGCGCGTCCTGAAGGGTGAACGGACGGTTGACTCTGCTGATCCACTCGATCGCCATCGCTGTCGATCCTAGCTGCAGTCGCCCCCGAAGCAGCGGATCCAGCCGGTCTTGGTCTTGATGTGGATCTCCTTGATGTAGCCCTGGGTGGGGATGGCCCGCAAGGCTCCCTCGCCCTTCGCGAAATTGAGCATCCTTGCGTGGTCCATATTCGGTGCCTCGACGTAGAGGATGACGCCGCGGTGCGGCGTACCTGCTGATCCGGCTCAACCAGATCATGCACGGCTGGGACATCTTGTGGGTGCGCCGGAGGCTTGGAGCTTGTCAGGCGGGGGTGCGATGGGCAGCCAGCGGGAGCCAGCGCGGGCGCCGTCACACCGGCCACAGACCACGGAGATCGAACGGCCGGGGCGGACGTTACCCGGGCTACCGCTCGTCGAGCAGGTCGCGCAGCTCACGTAACGCTTCGCGGAGCTGGTCGGCAAACGTGTACATCATGCCGGCGACCGGGCGCGGGGTGCTGAGGTACAGGTTGAACCGGTCCGACAGCAGCACGTACGCGATCCCGATGCAGCGACTGCTGGTGGCCCCGAACCCGAAGTAGCGGATGCTGGTCGACGGCGCCGAGCTGGTGCTCAGGTAGTCGTCGCGCATCGTGAGCCACCCGGCGTCTCGTACAGCCGGGACGACTCGGGCACGCCGAGCGCCGCCCCACGCCGTTTTTGGATCAGCTGCAGCTGCCACAGGTGCTGTTCGGGTGCCGCACCGGCCTGGCACTGCTTCGCGCGGTCGACATGCTTGTCGGCCGCGGCCCGGAACGCTGCCCGCCGCTCGTCGGGTGAAGCGGCAGGGTCCTCCGACGTGGCCACGAACCGCAGCACCTCGGGCGTGACGACGCGCATCGCCTCGGTCCGCCCCCGCAGGTACTGGCGGGTGGCGATGGACTCGTACGTGGCGCCGATGAAGCCCTTGGCCCGCTTGTGCGCGAGCTGGTATGCCATCTGCACGAACGCGTCCGGCGACATTCGTAGCCGTTTGACCTCGTCCACCCCGAACTCGTCGAAGGCAGGGTCACGGTGGCGGTGTCCGCGCCGTATGGGCGAACGACCGTGCCGCGGCGACGATGTCGGCCCGCAGCGCGTCGTCGAGCACGAACGTGATCGCCTCGATCGCCGGCACCCCCTGCGCCGTCGCACCCGACTGCGCGGCGTGTTCCTCGGGCGACGCGGCGAGCATCGTGTCGACGAAGCTGAGGACGGTGGTGCCGTCCAGCCCGCAGTGCTCGACGTTGATGCCGGCCGTGCCGTCGGCGAACACGATGAGCGACATTGCCTTGTCGAACCACCGGTTGCCGCTGTCGCCGTGCAGCAACTGGTCGCAGGCCGCCAGGTCGTCGGCCGGCGTCCGGTCCTCTAGGCACACGCAGAACAGTGCCGTCTCGACGGTGTCCAGAGCCGCGGCGTTGCCGGGATCCAAGGCCATCAGACGGTCCCTGGCCGCCGCCCACTCGGTCCGGGCCATCGTGGTGAGGTGACCAGCCGCGGTGGCCGTCGCGCCCCGTGCGACACCGGCCTTCTCCACCTCACGCAGGCCGGCCGCCAGGTTGTCGAGGGAGTACGGGCGCCCGTTTGGACCGACCACGTCCATCCGGAACGCGTTGCCGCGCTGGAACACCACGATGTGCCGCGCCGTCGACGGACCTGGCATCTCGTCGCTGTACGGCGCTCGAACGGTGTCCTGCGCACCCGGATCCCGGGTGGTCGAGAACACCGTTCGAGCGCCGTACAGCGACGAGATGCCAGGTCCGTCGACGGCGCGGCACATCGTGGTGTTCCAGCGCGGCAACGCGTTCCGGATGGACGTGGTCGGTCCAAACGGGCGCCCGTACTCCCTCGACAACCTGGCGGCCGGCCTGCGTGAGGTGGAGAAGGCCGGTGTCGCACGGGGCGCGACGGCCACCGCGGCTGGTCACCTCACCACGATGGCCCGGACCGAGTGGGCGGCGGCCAGGGACCGTCTGATGGCCTTGGATCCCGGCAACGCCGCGGCTCTGGACACCGTCGAGACGGCACTGTTCTGCGTGTGCCTAGAGGACCGGACGCCGGCCGACGACCTGGCGGCCTGCGACCAGTTGCTGCACGGCGACAGCGGCAACCGGTGGTTCGACAAGGCAATGTCGCTCATCGTGTTCGCCGACGGCACGGCCGGCATCAACGTCGAGCACTGCGGGCTGGACGGCACCACCGTCCTCAGCTTCGTCGACACGATGCTCGCCGCGTCGCCCGAGGAACACGCCGCGCAGTCGGGTGCGACGGCGCAGGGGTGCCGCGATCGAGGCGATCACGTTCGTGCTCGACGACGCGCTGCGGGCCGACATCGTCGCCGCGGCACGGTCGTTCGCCCAATACGGCGCGGACACCGCCACCGTGACCCTGCCTTCGACGAGTTCGGGGTGGACGAGGTCAAACGGCTACGAATGTCGCCGGACGCGTTCGTGCAGATGGCATACCAGCTCGCGCACAAGCGGGCCAAGGGCTTCATCGGCGCCACGTACGAGTCCATCGCCACCCGCCAGTACCTGCGGGGCGGACCGAGGCGATGCGCGTCGTCACGCCCGAGGTGCTGCGGTTCGTGGCCACGTCGGAGGACCCTGCCGCTTCACCCGACGAGCGGCGGGCAGCGTTCCGGGCCGCGGCCGACAAGCATGTCGACCGCGCGAAGCAGTGCCAGCCGGTGCGGCACCCGAACAGCACCTGTGGCAGCTGCAGCTGATCCAAAAACGGCGTGGGGCGGCGCTCGGCGTGCCCGAGTCGTCCCGCTGTACGAGACGCCGGGGTGGCTCACGATGCGCGACGACTACCTGAGCACCAGCTCGGCGCCGTCGACCAGCATCCGCTACTTCGGGTCGGGGCCACCAGCAGTCGCTGCATCGGGATCGCGTACGTGCTGCTGTCGGACCGGTTCAACCTGTACCTCAGCACCCCGCGCCCGGTCGCCGGCATGATGTACACGTTTGCCGACCAGCTCCGCGAAGCGTTACGTGAGCTGCGCGACCTGCTCGACGAGCGGTAGCCGGGTAACGTCCGCCCCGGCCGTTCGATCTCCGTGGTCTGTGGCCGGTGTGACGGCGCCCGCGCTGGCTCCCGCTGGCTGCCCATCGCACCCCCGCCTGACAAGCTCCAAGCCTCCGGCGCACCCACAAGATGTCCCAGCCGTGCATGATCTGGTTGAGCCGGATCAGCAGGTACGCCGCACCGCGGCGTCATCCTCTACGTCGAGGCACCGAATATGGACCACGCAAGGATGCTCAATTTCGCGAAGGGCGAGGGAGCCTTGCGGGCCATCCCCACCCAGGGCTACATCAAGGAGATCCACATCAAGACCAAGACCGGCTGGATCCGCTGCTTCGGGGGCGACTGCAGCTAGGATCGACAGCGATGGCGATCGAGTGGATCAGCAGAGTCAACCGTCCGTTCACCCTTCAGGACGCGCTCGACCTGACGGACGTCCGGCTGGCCGGCCTGCTCGGCCAGCCGGGTCTGCGGGGGAGTGTTGAG
>NZ_JAUALB010000009.1 GCF_030345795.1 Micromonospora sp. WMMA1363 | reverse complement strand
GAATCTCCCTCCTCACTGACGGTCCCCGGGCGGCACGAGCCCGCCCGATCCTGCTGCGGCAGACGGGCGGCTCGACGTGGTACGCGTCAGTCGGGCCGTCAACCCCAACGGCGTGGCAACCGTCGCCGGGCAGCACCGACGACACACGGCCTACGTGCGACATCGACATGAACAGCTCCCGCGGCGGTGGTTGACCTTGCGCGATCACGGTAGGGGTGGGCGGTGCGGTGCGGCAACGCATTTCGATCCCGCCGATGGCCGAGCGTGGGCCTCGCCCCCGGCGGTCGACGACGATGCCCACCCGCGGCGCTCGGCACGGCCCGCGGGGCAGTGGCGCCCGCCGGGCGAAGCGCCCGGTCAGCCCCGCCCGGCGAGCAGGCCGTGCGGGCGGATCGAGCGCACCGGCTCGGCCGCCCCGCCCTCCGCGCGCAGGATGTGGTTCGCGGCGATGACGCCGGTGGCGGCGGAGCGCTCCATCAGGGCGCTCGGGAAGTCGGTGCGGATCCCGTCGCCGGCCAGGTACAGGCCGTCGGCGTCGGTGCGGACGCCGGGCCGCCACCGATGGCTGCCGGGCGTGAAGGCTGGTGCCCGCGCCTCCCCGGGCCCGCAGCACGCGTACCCGCAGCCGGGACGCCTCCGGCCACAGCGTGGACAGCTCGGCCCACATCCGCGCCGCCAGCTCGGCGGCGGGAACGCCCGGATCGCAGGCGTACGCGTGCAACTCCACCACGGAACCCCGGTGCGTTCCGCCCAACGGCGGGACTCGTTCTCCAGCCGGTGATAGAGCGTCACCGAGTCCAGGTTCGGCTGCCGGGACACCCCGCTGAACACCGCCCGGTCCGGGTCCACGTCCCCGTCGCACCAGTGGCGCGCCACCGCGTACGGCGGGCCGGGCCGGCCGAAGGCGGGCACCCGCGCCACCAGCTCGGGAGCGGCCCCGGCGAGCGTCGGGGAGGCGGTGACCAGCGCGGCGAGTGCCGGCGGGTCGAGGGCGAGTACGACGTGCCGGGCGTCGTACCCCCCGCCGGCGGTCGCCACCCGCCAGCCGCCGGCGACACGGTGCAGGGTGGTGACCGCGGTACCGGTGACGACCCGGCCGCCGTGCTTCTCGACGTGCCGGGCGAGCGGCTGCCAGATCGCGGTGGCATAGTCCTCGTCGGGCAGTCGAACGCCAGCCCTTCCGGATTGCCGAGCAGGTAGAAGTGGAACTGGGCGATCATCTCGGCGGCCGACATCTCCGCCTCGTGGTTGAAGAACGAGTGGGAGAAGACCTCGAACAGCATCGCCCGCGCCCGGTCCGGCAGCCGCAGCGAGGTGAGCAACTCGTCGGCGGTGGTGTGGTCGAACTGGGCGTAGGTGCGGACCGGGTGGTAGCGCAGCAGCGGCAACGCGGCGTCCCGGTCCATGCTCCGCAGGTCGGTCAGGCGCAGGCTGGGACTGCGCAGCAGCAGGGTGAGCAGGTTCGCCGGGGGAGCGGGGGGCAGCCTGCCGAACTCCTCGACGGGCCACCGCGCGGACAGGATCGGGTAGCCGGGACCGGCTTGAGGAAGCCCAGGGTGGGGTCGGCCCGGCGGAGGATCGACCGCCAGTTGTAGTACTGCCGGAAGAACGCGTGGAAACCGTGTTCGTTCATCTGGGTGCCGTCGGGCAGCAGCTCCGGCCAGCCGCCGAGCCGGCCGCCGAGGGTGGGTGCCGCCTCCAGGACCGTGACGGCCACGCCGCGTTCGGCGAGCACCACCGCCGCTGACATACCGGCGATCCCGCCGCCGACCACCACGGCCGGGACCGGGTGCGGCACGCGCGGGGCGCCACCGCCGCCGGGTCGACCACGTGCTCGCGTACGCCGATGAGCCGACCCACCACGTGCGACAGCGTCATGGCCTCATCCTGCCCTTCCCTCAGCCCAGGCAGCGGCGTTCACGGTCGGAGGCGGGCCAGACGTACTCCAGGTCGAGTGGAACGTCGTCGCCGAAGAACGGGCGGTAGTGCTCCGGGTCCTTGCGCAGCAGGACGAGCGGTGACTGCGGTGCAGATCCGCCCGCCCAGCCAGCCCTGGCTGGGCCGGGCGGATCTGCACCGCAGTCACCGCTCGTCCTGCTGCGCAAGGACCCGGAGCACTACCGCCCGTTCTTCGGCGACGACGTTCCACTCGACCTGGAGTACGTCTGGCCCGCCTCCGACCGTGAACGCCGCTGCCTGGGCTGAGGGAAGGGCAGGATGAGGCCATGACGCTGTCGCACGTGGTGGGTCGGCTCATCGGCGTACGCGAGCACGTGGTCGACCCCGGCGGCGGTGGCGCCCCGCGCGTGCCGCACCCGGTCCCGGCCGTGGTGGTCGGCGGCGGGATCGCCGGTATGTCAGCGGCGGTGGTGCTCGCCGAACGCGGCGTGGCCGTCACGGTCCTGGAGGCGGCACCCACCCTCGGCGGCCGGCTCGGCGGCTGGCCGGAGCTGCTGCCCGACGGCACCCAGATGAACGAACACGGTTTCCACGCGTTCTTCCGGCAGTACTACAACTGGCGGTCGATCCTCCGCCGGGCCGACCCCACCCTGGGCTTCCTCAAGCCGGTCCCGGGCTACCCGATCCTGTCCGCGCGGTGGCCCGTCGAGGAGTTCGGCAGGCTGCCCCCCGCTCCCCCGGCGAACCTGCTCACCCTGCTGCTGCGCAGTCCCAGCCTGCGCCTGACCGACCTGCGGAGCATGGACCGGGACGCCGCGTTGCCGCTGCTGCGCTACCACCCGGTCCGCACCTACGCCCAGTTCGACCACACCACCGCCGACGAGTTGCTCACCTCGCTGCGGCTGCCGGACCGGGCGCGGGCGATGCTGTTCGAGGTCTTCTCCCACTCGTTCTTCAACCACGAGGCGGAGATGTCGGCCGCCGAGATGATCGCCCAGTTCCACTTCTACCTGCTCGGCAATCCGGAAGGGCTGGCGTTCGACTGCCCCGACGAGGACTATGCCACCGCGATCTGGCAGCCGCTCGCCCGGCACGTCGAGAAGCACGGCGGCCGGGTCGTCACCGGTACCGCGGTCACCACCCTGCACCGTGTCGCCGGCGGCTGGCGGGTGGCGACCGCCGGCGGGGGGTACGACGCCCGGCACGTCGTACTCGCCCTCGACCCGCCGGCACTCGCCGCGCTGGTCACCGCCTCCCCGACGCTCGCCGGGGCCGCTCCCGAGCTGGTGGCGCGGGTGCCCGCCTTCGGCCGGCCGGCCCGCCGTACGCGGTGGCGCGCCACTGGTGCGACGGGGACGTGGACCCGGACCGGGCGGTGTTCAGCGGGGTGTCCCGGCAGCCGAACCTGGACTCGGTGACGCTCTATCACCGGCTGGAGAACGAGTCCCGCCGTTGGGCGGAACGCACCGGGGGTTCCGTGGTGGAGTTGCACGCGTACGCCTGCGATCCGGGCGTTCCCGCCGCCGAGCTGGCGGCGCGGATGTGGGCCGAGCTGTCCACGCTGTGGCCGGAGGCGTCCCGGCTGCGGGTACGCGTGCTGCGGGCCGGGTGGAGGCGCGGGCACCAGCCTTCACGCCCGGCAGCCATCGGTGGCGGCCCGGCGTCCGCACCGACGCCGACGGCCTGTACTGGCCGGCGACGGGATCCGCACCGACTTCCCGAGCGCCCTGATGGAGCGCTCCGCCGCCACCGGCGTCATCGCCGCGAACCACATCCTGCGCGCGGAGGGCGGGGCGGCCGAGCCGGTGCGCTCGATCCGCCCGCACGGCCTGCTCGCCGGGCGGGGCTGACCGGGCGCTTCGCCGGCGGGCGCCACTGCCCCGCGGGCCGTGCCGAGCGCCGCGGGTGGGCATCGTCGTCGACCGCCGGGGGCGAGGCCCACGCTCGGCCATCGGCGGGATCGAAATGCGTTGCCGCACCGCACCGCCCACCCCTACGTGATCGCGCAAGGTCAACCACCGCCGCGGGAGCTGTTCATGTCGATGTCGCACGTAGGCCGTGTGTCGTCGGTGCTGCCCGGCGACGGTTGCCACGCCGGTGGGGGTGACCGGCCCGACTGACGCGTACCACGTCGAGCCGCCCGTCTGCCGCAGCAGGATCGGGCGGGCTCGTGCCGCCCGGGGACCGTCAGTGAGGAGGGAGATTC
>NZ_JAUALB010000008.1 GCF_030345795.1 Micromonospora sp. WMMA1363 | reverse complement strand
GCCGGATCGATCCCGGTCGGGTGGTGATCGATCACCTCAATGAGGTGACGGTCGGACTGGTTCGAGACACCGGCTGTTGGCTCGGTTTTTCCATCTACCCGGAAACCAAGATGTCACCACCGCGAATGGTGGAGCTGATCAGGAAGTACGGCACCGAACGCGTTCTGATCAACTCGGCGGCCGACTGGGGCCGTTCCGACCCGCTGCTCACCAGGGCCACCGGCGAGGCGATGCGCAACGCCGGCTTCGGGGACGACGACGTCGACCGGGTGCTGTGGCGCAACCCGGTTGAGTTCTACGGACAGTCCGGACGGCTGGGCGCGTCTGATGCCGGCAGCGCCGGCCCGACCTTCGCGGGCAACTCGATCCAGCGAGGTGGTAGCTGATGAGGCTGCGCTACGCCGATGGGCGACTCGCGCACCTGAGCTACTGCACCAACGTGCACCCCGCGGAAGACCTCGATGGCATCATCGCCCAGTGCGACGCGTACGCAGTCGCCGTCCGCGAACAACTCGGCAGTGAGGTGCTCGGCCTGGGGCTTTGGCTGGCCGCGCCGGTCGCCGCCGAACTTGCCGCCGACCCGACGCGGCGCAAGCGGCTGCGCCGAGAACTGGACGTGCGGGGACTTGAAGTCGTGACCCTCAACGGCTTCCCGTATCAGGCGTTCCAGGCGCCGGTCGTCAAGCATGCGGTCTACCAACCGGACTGGACAACCGGTGATCGGCTCAACTACACGGTGAACCTGGCGACCATTCTCGTTGACCTGTTGCCCGACGACGCCGTCCGTGGCTCCATCTCCACGTTGCCGCTGGCCTGGCGTGAGCCGTGGAACGCCATCCGGGCACGGCGGTCCCGGCGGATGCTGGACCTGCTCGCGGCCGAACTGGCGCGTTTGCACGCCAGAACCGGGCGCACGGTGAGGGTCGGGTTCGAACCAGAACCGGGCTGCGTCGTAGAGACCACCTCCCAGGCAGTGGACTTGTTGTCCGGTATCGACACGCGGTGGCTGGGGCTGTGCCTTGATCTCGCACATCTCGCCTGCGCCTGGGAGAACCCGGAGACGGCACTGGCCGCGCTGCGTATCGCCGGGTTGCCCGTGGTTAAGGTGCAGATCTCCGCCGCTCTCGCCGCGGACGCTCCCGCCGCGGACGCCGAGCTGATCCGCCGCTACGTCGAGCCACGGCGAGAGCGGCGGAGATCTGCACCTTAACCACGGGCAACCCGGCGATACGCAGCGCGGCCAGTGCCGTCTCCGGGTTCTCCCAGGCGCAGGCGAGATGTGCGAGATCAAGGCACAGCCCCAGCCACCGCGTGTCGATACCGGACAACAAGTCCACTGCCTGGGAGGTGGTCTCTACGACGCAGCCCGGTTCTGGTTCGAACCCGACCCTCACCGTGCGCCCGGTTCTGGCGTGCAAACGCGCCAGTTCGGCCGCGAGCAGGTCCAGCATCCGCCGGGACCGCCGTGCCCGGATGGCGTTCCACGGCTCACGCCAGGCCAGCGGCAACGTGGAGATGGAGCCACGGACGGCGTCGTCGGGCAACAGGTCAACGAGAATGGTCGCCAGGTTCACCGTGTAGTTGAGCCGATCACCGGTTGTCCAGTCCGGTTGGTAGACCGCATGCTTGACGACCGGCGCCTGGAACGCCTGATACGGGAAGCCGTTGAGGGTCACGACTTCAAGTCCCCGCACGTCCAGTTCTCGGCGCAGCCGCTTGCGCCGCGTCGGGTCGGCGGCAAGTTCGGCGGCGACCGGCGCGGCCAGCCAAAGCCCCAGGCCGAGCACCTCACTGCCGAGTTGTTCGCGGACGGCGACTGCGTACGCGTCGCACTGGGCGATGATGCCATCGAGGTCTTCCGCGGGGTGCACGTTGGTGCAGTAGCTCAGGTGCGCGAGTCGCCCATCGGCGTAGCGCAGCCTCATCAGCTACCACCTCGCTGGATCGAGTTGCCCGCGAAGGTCGGGCCGGCGCTGCCGGCATCAGACGCGCCCAGCCGTCCGGACTGTCCGTAGAACTCAACCGGGTTGCGCCACAGCACCCGGTCGACGTCGTCGTCCCCGAAGCCGGCGTTGCGCATCGCCTCGCCGGTGGCCCTGGTGAGCAGCGGGTCGGAACGGCCCCAGTCGGCCGCCGAGTTGATCAGAACGCGTTCGGTGCCGTACTTCCTGATCAGCTCCACCATTCGCGGTGGTGACATCTTGGTTTCCGGGTAGATGGAAAAACCGAGCCAACAGCCGGTGTCTCGAACCAGTCCGACCGTCACCTCATTGAGGTGATCGATCACCACCCGACCGGGATCGATCCCGGCA
>NZ_JAUALB010000007.1 GCF_030345795.1 Micromonospora sp. WMMA1363 | reverse complement strand
CCCTGGCCTGCGGGGCTGGTTGGAGGATCGGGACATCGCGTACGTGATGGCCACCCGACGCGACGATCGGGTGCCCTCCGGGCTGCACACCACCACCGGTGTCGACGAGCTGATCGGCAGGGTGCGTGCGGGCGCGTGGCAACGACTGTCGTGTGGTGACGGCGCGCACGGGCCGCGCCGCTACGACTGGGCTCGGCTGCCGATCCGCCGCACCTTTGCCCACGGCCGCCGCGGCTGGGTCCTGGCCCGACGCTCGATCACGGATCCCGGCGACATCGCCTACTACGTCTGCTTCGGCCCCCGCGGCACCCGACTACGCGACCTGGTGCGGGTCGCCGGTAGCCGTTGGTCGGTGGAGGAATCGTTCCAGACCGCGAAGAACGAGGTCGGCCTGGACCAGTACCAGGTCCGCCGCTACGACGCCTGGTACGCCCACATCACCCTCGCGATGGCCGCCGCCGCGTTCCTCGTCGTCACCCGCGCCCTCGAAGCCGCAAAGGGGGCACCACCGCAAACGAGCGCAGCCAGATCCCGCTGAGCAGCAACGAAATCCGCCGCCTGTTCGCCCACCTCGTCCTGACCACCCGCCGTCGAGCCGACCACATCCTGCGCTGGTCCGACTTCCGCCGTCGCCGCCAGGAACAAGCCCGAGCCGCCCACTACCGCAAACGACTCAAACCGCCATAAGTCACGACCCGCCGTTGCAGTATTAGGCCCTTGGGCGGGGTAGCCGACTGCCGGCATTGCCGTGCCCGGACTCGATCGGACACCGCCGTGCGGCGACCTCGGGTCGACCACTCCCGACTTCCGCGAAGTGGAGTGGATCACCGTGGCCGTGCGGTGCAGGATGGTGGGATGGGACGGGCGACTGATCGGCGTGGGGTGCTGCGGATCGACCTCGACGCGGCGGACGACCGCACCTCGGTCCAGCGCCGGGACACTCTCGCCGTGGAGGAACCGTTGGAGATCCGGGTGGGCCCGGCCGGTCCCGGGCGGCGGCGCCCGCTCGCGGTCACCATGCGCACCCCCGGTGACGACCTGGACCTGGCGGTCGGCTTCCTGCTCACCGAAGGGTTGATCAGGTCTGCCGACGACGTACGCACCGCGCAGCTCTGCGCCGGGGCGGAGGCCCCCAACACGTACAACGTGGTGGACGTCGTGCTCGCGCCCGACGTACCGGAGCCAACCGTCGACCGGCCCGTAACTTCTACACGACCAGTTCCTGCGGCGTGTGCGGCAAGGCGAGCATCGACGCCGTGCGGACCCGGTCGCGCTTCGGTGTGATCCACGATCCGCTGCGGGTGCCCGCGACGGTCCTGGCTGATCTGCCGGAACGGCTGCGGGCGGCGCAGCACGCCTTTGACCGTACCGGTGGCCTGCACGCGGCCGGGCTGTTCGGTGCGGACGGCGAACTGGTGGCCCTCCGCGAGGATGTCGGCCGGCACAACGCCGTCGACAAGGTGGTCGGCTGGGCGGTTCGGCAGCGGCGACTGCCGCTGGTCGGGCACGTGCTGCTGGTCAGTGGGCGGGCGAGCTTCGAGTTGACCCAGAAGGCGTGGATGGCCGGAATACCGCTGCTGGCGGCGGTCTCCGCGCCCAGCACGCTCGCCGCCGACCTGGCCGCCGAGGCGGGGATCACCCTGGTGGGCTTCCTGCGCGGGCGCAGGATGAACGTCTACGCCCACCCCTACCGCATCACCACCTGATCGGCGCGGCGGCGCACCTGTCCCGGCACCCGCACCGCCGGCCACCCGTCGAGGCGCGACGGAGGCACTCCACGCCGGAGCAGGTCGTCCAGGAGCAGCGCGAGCGGGTAGTCGGGATGCAGGGTGAGCACCCGGTTCGTTGTTGGCGTTCGCCGCCT
This sequence comes from Micromonospora sp. WMMA1363, assembly GCF_030345795.1. Taxonomy (NCBI): domain Bacteria; kingdom Bacillati; phylum Actinomycetota; class Actinomycetes; order Micromonosporales; family Micromonosporaceae; genus Micromonospora; species Micromonospora sp. WMMA1363. The sequence goes on along the minus strand of NZ_JAUALB010000007.1, from coordinate 1,893 downwards.
GGCGGGCAGGCCAGGGTGCACTGGCCGCAGTGGCGCTGGAACGGGTGCTCACCCTGCATCCCGACTACCCGCTCGCGCTGCTCCTGGACGACCTGCTCCGGCGTGGAGTGCCTCCGTCGCGCCTCGACGGGTGGCCGGCGGTGCGGGTGCCGGGACAGGTGCGCCGCCGCGCCGATCAGGTGGTGATGCGGTAGGGGTGGGCGTAGACGTTCATCCTGCGCCCGCGCAGGAAGCCCACCAGGGTGATCCCCGCCTCGGCGGCCAGGTCGGCGGCGAGCGTGCTGGGCGCGGAGACCGCCGCCAGCAGCGGTATTCCGGCCATCCACGCCTTCTGGGTCAACTCGAAGCTCGCCCGCCCACTGACCAGCAGCACGTGCCCGACCAGCGGCAGTCGCCGCTGCCGAACCGCCCAGCCGACCACCTTGTCGACGGCGTTGTGCCGGCCGACATCCTCGCGGAGGGCCACCAGTTCGCCGTCCGCACCGAACAGCCCGGCCGCGTGCAGGCCACCGGTACGGTCAAAGGCGTGCTGCGCCGCCCGCAGCCGTTCCGGCAGATCAGCCAGGACCGTCGCGGGCACCCGCAGCGGATCGTGGATCACACCGAAGCGCGACCGGGTCCGCACGGCGTCGATGCTCGCCTTGCCGCACACGCCGCAGGAACTGGTCGTGTAGAAGTACGGGCCGGGTCGACGGTTGGCTCCGTACGTCGGGCGCGAGCACGACGTCCACCACGTTGTACGTGTTGGGGGCCTCCGCCCCGGCGCAGAGCTGCGCGGTGCGTACGTCGTCGGCAGACCTGATCAACCCTTCGGTGAGCAGGAAGCCGACCGCCAGGTCCAGGTCGTCACCGGGGGTGCGCATGGTGACCGCGAGCGGGCGCCGCCGCCCGGGACCGGCCGGGCCCACCCGGATCTCCAACGGTTCCTCCACGGCGAGAGTGTCCCGGCGCTGGACCGAGGTGCGGTCGTCCGCCGCGTCGAGGTCGATCCGCAGCACCCCACGCCGATCAGTCGCCCGTCCCATCCCACCATCCTGCACCGCACGGCCACGGTGATCCACTCCACTTCGCGGAAGTCGGGAGTGGTCGACCCGAGGTCGCCGCACGGCGGTGTCCGATCGAGTCCGGGCACGGCAATGCCGGCAGTCGGCTACCCCGCCCAAGGGCCTAATACTGCAACGGCGGGTCGTGACTTATGGCGGTTTGAGTCGTTTGCGGTAGTGGGCGGCTCGGGCTTGTTCCTGGCGGCGACGGCGGAAGTCGGACCAGCGCAGGATGTGGTCGGCTCGACGGCGGGTGGTCAGGACGAGGTGGGCGAACAGGCGGCGGATTTCGTTGCTGCTCAGCGGGATCTGGCTGCGCTCGTTTGCGGTGGTGCCCCTTTGCGGCTTCGAGGGCGCGGGTGACGACGAGGAACGCGGCGGCGGCCATCGCGAGGGTGATGTGGGCGTACCAGGCGTCGTAGCGGCGGACCTGGTACTGGTCCAGGCCGACCTCGTTCTTCGCGGTCTGGAACGATTCCTCCACCGACCAACGGCTACCGGCGACCCGCACCAGGTCGCGTAGTCGGGTGCCGCGGGGGCCGAAGCAGACGTAGTAGGCGATGTCGCCGGGATCCGTGATCGAGCGTCGGGCCAGGACCCAGCCGCGGCGGCCGTGGGCAAAGGTGCGGCGGATCGGCAGCCGAGCCCAGTCGTAGCGGCGCGGCCCGTGCGCGCCGTCACCACACGACAGTCGTTGCCACGCGCCCGCACGCACCCTGCCGATCAGCTCGTCGACACCGGTGGTGGTGTGCAGCCCGGAGGGCACCCGATCGTCGCGTCGGGTGGCCATCACGTACGCGATGTCCCGATCCTCCAACCAGCCCCGCAGGCCAGGGTTCTGCCCGTAGGC
>NZ_JAUALB010000006.1 GCF_030345795.1 Micromonospora sp. WMMA1363 | reverse complement strand
GCCCGGTCGAGGCCGTCGTCCTCGCGGGCCGGGGCGACCGGGCCGAGCGCGGCGACCGGCGTCCCACCGGCCGCGCCGGTCGCCGGCATCAGGTATGCGGCGTTGCGGGCCCGGATCTCCTCGGAGCGGCGCACCTGCGTCAGCTCTGCTCCAGGCGGTGTACTGGTCCATCTCGTCGGTGGTGAGGTTGCGGGCCTCCGCGCCTTCGATCAGGGCGGTCATGTCCCGCTGGACGTCGTCGATGGTGCGCATGTCATCCCTTCCGGATCAGGTGTGCGCGGGCACGTGCCTGATGATCTGGCTGTTACGGTCCTCCGGCTCCGGGTCCGGATCGCTTTTGGTTTTGTTGCTGATCACCGCGTCGGCCAGTCCCGCGGCGACCGCCTCCGCGGCCGTGTACCAGGTGGTGCGGTCCATGGCGTCCAGCCAGGCATCGGCTGCCCACCGGCCGGGACTGGTAGATCTCGGCGATCGACCCGTCGAGTGACTCCAGTACGTCCGCGGTGTCCCGCAGGTCACGGGCGTCGCCGATCGCCAACCCGGACGCCGGTGGATCATCATGCGGGCGGGTTGCTCGACGGCGATGTGGTCGGCTGCCATCGCCACCAGCGACGCCGCGGACGCCGCGACGCCGGTCACGGCGGCCTCGACCCGCGCCGGGTGGCCCTTGAGCGCGGAGTAGATGTCCATGCCGTCCCACACCAGACCACCTGGGGAGTTGATCCGCAGGTCGATCACAGGGGCGGTGATGTCGTCGAGGGCGCGGACCAGTTCCCCGGCCGTGGTGTCCCACCCGATCGTGTCGTACACGTAGACCGGGCCCGGTCCTCGGCCTGCCGGTGATCGGTACCAGCCCCGCGTCGACCCGTTCCCGGGGCGCGTATCCCCGTCGTTGCGGATCGCCAACGCTCGGGCCGGTCCGCCAGCGCGGCAAGGTCAGACAGGCTCGCCGTCGGTTTCGGACTCGTCATCGGGGGTGTCCTCTCCGTCGATCGGGGCGAGGTTACGTAACGCCCGCGCCTCGTTACGGGTGATCAAACCGGCTTGCATTTGCTTGATGATCAGATCGATTTCGGTCTCCACGTTGGGCCTCTCCAGGCCCGCGAAGTCGAACTCGACCCACCGCTGGGCACCGAGCAGGCGCGACAGTCGTTGCTCGACACGGACCGTCCACGGCGACAACGTGAACCGCCCCAAACCCCGGTTCTGCTCGGCTACCCCCGTCCCCACGAGGTCTGCCTCTCCGTCTGCATGAGCAGGTGCGGGGGCACACCGAACCATCGCGCGACCTCCTCGACGCTGAACTGACGTGACTGCAGGAACTGGGCGTCAGTGGCGGACATGGTCCACGGGGAGAACTTCAGCCGGCGGTTGACCACCGCGATCGACCGGCGTTCTCCCACCCGCCGATCGACGCCGTCAGCTCCGTTTTGAGGAGGTCGCGCGATGGTTCGGTGTGCCCCCGCACCTGCTCATGCAGACGGAGAGGCAGACCTCGTGGGGGACGGGGGTAGCGAGCAGAACCGGGGTTTGGGGCGGTTCACGTTGTCGCCGTGGACGGTCCGTGTCGAGCAACGACTGTCGCGCCTGCTCGGTGCCCAGCGGTGGGTCGAGTTCGACTTCGCGGGCCTGGAGAGGCCCAACGTGGAGACCGAAATCGATCTGATCATCAAGCAAATGCAAGCCGGTTTGATCACCCGTAACGAGGCGCGGGCGTTACGTAACCTCGCCCCGATCGACGGAGAGGACACCCCCGATGACGAGTCCGAAACCGACGGCGAGCCTGTCTGACCTTGCCGCGCTGGCGGACCGGGCCCGAGCGTTGGCGATCCGCAACGACGGGGATACGCGCCCCGGGAACGGGTCGACGCGGGGCTGGTACCGGATCACCGGGCAGGCCGAGGACCGGGCCCGGGTCTACGTGTACGACACGATCGGGTGGGACACCACGGCCGGGGAACTGGTCCGCGCCCTCGACGACATCACCGCCCCTGTGATCGACCTGCGGATCAACTCCCAGGTGGTCTGGTGTGGGACGGCATGGACATCTACTCCGCGCTCAAGGGCCACCCGGCGCGGGTCGAGGCCGCCGTGACCGGCGTCGCGGCGTCCGCGGCGTCGCTGGTGGCGATGGCAGCCGACCACATCGCCGTCGAGCAACCCGCCCGCATGATGATCCACCGGGCGTCCGGGTTGGCGATCGGCGACGCCCGTGACCTGCGGGACACCGCGGACGTACTGGAGTCACTCGACGGGTCGATCGCCGAGATCTACCAGTCCCGGGCCGGTGGGCCAGCCGATGCCTGGCTGGACGCCATGGACCGCACCACCTGGTACACGGCCGCGGAGGCGGTCGCCGCGGGACTGGCCGACGCGGTGATCAGCAACAAAACCAAAAGCGATCCGGACCGGAGCCGGAGGACCGTAACAGCCAGATCATCAGGGCACGTGCCCGCGCACACCTGATCCGGAAGGGATGACATGCGCACCATCGACGACGTCCAGCGGGACATGACCGCCCTGATCGAAGGCGCGGAGGCCCGCAACCTCACCACCGACGAGATGGACCAGTACACCGGCCTGGAGCAGGAGCTGACGCAGGTGCGCCGCTCCGAGGAGATCCGGGCCCGCAACGCCGCATACCTGATGCGGCGACCGGCGCGGCCGGTGGGACGCCGGTCGCCGCGCTCGGCCCGGTCGCCCCGGCCCGCGAGGACGACGCCTCGACCGGGCGTTCCTGGCCTACCTGC
>NZ_JAUALB010000005.1:2500-15887 GCF_030345795.1 Micromonospora sp. WMMA1363 | reverse complement strand
GGGGGGGGGGGGGGGGGGGGGGGGGGGGGGGGGGGGGGGGGGGGGGGCCGGGGGGGGGGGGCGGGGGGGGGGGGGGGGGGGGGTGGGGGGGGGGGGGGGGGGGGGGGGGTGGGGGGGGGGTGGGGGGCGGGGGGGGGTGGGGGGGGGGGGGGGGGGGGGGGGGGGGGGGGGGGGGGGGGGGGGGGGGGGGGGGGGGGGGGGGTGGGGGGGGGGTCTGGGGGTGGGGGGGGGGCGGGGGGGTGGGGGCCGCGGGGTGGGGGGGGGGGGCGGGGGGGGGGGGGGGCTGCGGGGGGGGGGGGGGGGGGGGGGGGGGGGGGGGGGGGGGGGGGGGGGGGGGGGGGGGGGGGGGGGGTGGGGGGGGGGGGGGGGGGGGGGGGGGGGTGGGGGGGGGGGGGGGGGGGGGGGGGGGGGGGGGGGGGGGGGGGGGGGGGGGGGTGGGGGGGGGGGGGGGGGGGGGGGGGGGGGGGGGGGGGGGGGGGGGGGGGGGGGGGGGGGGGGGGGGGGGGGGGGGGGGGGGGGGGGGGGGGGGGGGGGGGGGGGGGGGGGGGGGGGGGGGGGGGGGGGGGGGGGGGGGGGGGGGGGGGGGGGGGGGGGGGGGGGGGGGGGGGGGGGGGGGGGGGGGGGGGGGGGGGGGGGGGGGGGGGGGGGGGGGGGGGGGGGGGGGGGGGGGGGGGGGGGGGGGGGGGGGGGGGGGGGGGGGGGGGGGGGGGGGGGGGGGGGGGGGGGGGGGGGGGGGGGGGGGGGGGGGGGGGGGGGGGGGGGGGGGGGGGGGGGGGGGGGGGGGGGGGGGGGGGGGGGGGGGGGGGGGGGGGGGGGGGGGGGGGGGGGGGGGGGGGGGGGGGGGGGGGGGGGGGGGGGGGGGGGGGGGGGGGGGGGGGGGGGGGGGGGGGGGGGGGGGGGGGGGGGGGGGGGGGGGGGGGGGGGGGGGGGGGGGGGGGGGGGGGGGGGGGGGGGGGGGGGGGGGGGGGGGGGGGGGGGGGGGGGGGGGGGGGGGGGGTGGGGGGGGGGGGGGGGGGGGGGGGGGGGGGGGGGGGGGGGGGGGGGGGGGGGGGGGGGGGGGGGGGGGGGGGGGTGGGGGGGGGGGGGGGGGGGGGGGGGGGGGGGGGGGGGGGGGGGGGGGGGGGGGGGGGGGGGGGGGGGGGGGGGGGGGGGGGGGGGGGGGGGGGGGGGGGGGGGGGGGGGGGGGGGGGGGGGGGGGGGGGGGGGGGGGGGGGGGGGGGGGGGGGGGGGGGGGGGGGGGGGGGGGGGGGGGGGGGGGGGGGGGGGGGGGGGGGGGGGGGGGGGGGGGGGGGGGGGGGGGGGGGGGGGGGGGGGGGGGGGGGGGGGGGGGGGGGGGGGGGGGGGGGGGGGGGGGGGGGGGGGGGGGGGGGGGGGGGGGGGGGGGGGGGGGGGGGGGGGGGGGGGGGGGGGGGGGGGGGGGGGGGGGGGGGGGGGGGGGGGGGGGGGGGGGGGGGGGGGGTGGGGGGGGGGGGGGGGGGGGGGGGGGGGGGGGGGGGGGGGGGGGGGGGGGGGGGGGGGGGGGGGGGGGGGGGGGGGGGGGGGGGGGGGGGGGGGGGGGGGGGGGGGGGGGGGGGGGGGGGGGGGGGGGGGGGGGGGGGGGGGGGGGGGGGGGGGGGGGGGGGGGGGGGGGGGGGGGGTGGGGGGGGGGGGGGGGGGGGGGGGGGGGGGGGGGGGGGGGGGGGTGGGGGGGGGGGGGGGGGGGGGGGGGGGGGGGGGGGGGGGGGGGGGGGGGGGGGGGGGGGGGGGGGGGGGGGGGGGGGGGGGGGGGGGGGGGGGGGGGGGGGGGGGGGGGGGGGGGGGGGGGGGGGGGGGGGGGGGGGGGGGGGGGGGGGGGGGGGGGGGGGGGGGGGGGGGGGGGGGGGGGGGGGGGGGGGGGGGGGGGGGGGGGGGGGGGGGGGGGGGGGGGGGGGGGGGGGGGGGGGGGGGGGGGGGGGGGGGGGGGGGGGGGGGGGGGGGGGGGGGGGGGGGGGGGGGGGGGGGGGGGGGGGGGGGGGGGGGGGGGGGGGGGGGGGGGGGGGGGGGGGGGGGGGGGGGGGGGGGGGGGGGGGGGGGGGGGGGGGGGGGGGGGGGGGGGGGGGGGGGGGGGGGGGGGGGGGGGGGGGGGGGGGGGGGGGGGGGGGGGGGGGGGGGGGGGGGGGGGGGGGGGGGGGGTGGGGGGGGGGGGGGGGGGGGGGGGGGGGGGGGGGGGGGGGGGGGGGGGGGGGGGGGGGGGGGGGGGGGGGGGGGGGGGGGGGGGGGGGGGGGGGGGGGGGGGGGGGGGGGGGGGGGGGGGGGGGGGGGGGGGGGGGGGGGGGGGGGGGGGGGGGGGGGGGGGGGGGGGGGGTGGGGGGGGGGGGGGGGGGGGGGGGGGGGGGGGGGGGGGGGGGGGGGGGGGGGGGGGGGGGGGGGGGGGGGGGGGGGGGGGGGGGGGGGGGGGGGGGGGGGGGGGGGGGGGGGGGGGGGGGGGGGGGGGGGGGGGGGGGGGGGGGGGGGGGGGGGGGGGGGGGGGGGGGGGGGGGGGGGGGGGGGGGGGGGGGGGGGGGGGGGGGGGGGGGGGGGGGGGGGGGGGGGGGGGGGGGGGGGGGGGGGGGGGGGGGGGGGGGGGGGGGGGGGGGGGGGGGGGGGGGGGGGGGGGGGGGGGGGGGGGGGGGGGGGGGGGGGGGGGGGGGGGGGGGGGGGGGGGGGGGGGGGGGGGGGGGGGGGGGGGGGGGGGGGGGGGGGGGGGGGGGGGGGGGGGGGGGGGGGGGGGGGGGGGGGGGGGGGGGGGGGGGGGGGGGGGGGGGGGGGGGGGGGGGGGGGGGGGGGGGGGGGGGGGGGGGGGGGGGGGGGGGGGGGGGGGGGGGGGGGGGGGGGGGGGGGGGGGGGGGGGGGGGGGGGGGGGGGGGGGGGGGGGGGGGGGGGGGGGGGGGGGGGGGGGGGGGGGGGGGGGGGGGGGGGGGGGGGGGGGGGGGGGGGGGGGGGGGGGGGGGGGGGGGGGGGGGGGGGGGGGGGGGGGGGGGGGGGGGGGGGGGGGGGGGGGGGGGGGGGGGGGGGGGGGGGGGGGGGGGGGGGGGGGGGGGGGGGGGGGGGGGGGGGGGGGGGGGGGGGGGGGGGGGGGGGGGGGGGGGGGGGGGGGGGGGGGGGGGGGGGGGGGGGGGGGGGGGGGGGGGGGGGGGGGGGGGGGGGGGGGGGGGGGGGGGGGGGGGGGGGGGGGGGGGGGGGGGGGGGGGGGGGGGGGGGGGGGGGGGGGGGGGGGGGGGGGGGGGGGGGGGGGGGGGGGGGGGGGGGGGGGGGGGGGGGGGGGGGGGGGGGGGGGGGGGGGGGGGGGGGGGGGGGGGGGGGGGGGGGGGGGGGGGGGGGGGGGGGGGGGGGGGGGGGGGGGGGGGGGGGGGGGGGGGGGGGGGGGGGGGGGGGGGGGGGGGGGGGGGGGGGGGGGGGGGGGGGGGGGGGGGGGGGGGGGGGGGGGGGGGGGGGGGGGGGGGGGGGGGGGGGGGGGGGGGGGGGGGGGGGGGGGGGGGGGGGGGGGGGGGGGGGGGTGGGGGGGGGGGGGGGGGGGGGGGGGGGGGGGGGGGGGGGGGGGGGGGGGGGGGGGGGGGGGGGGGGGGGGGGGGGGGGGGGGGGGGGGGGGGGGGGGGGGGGGGGGGGGGGGGGGGGGGGGGGGGGGGGGGGGGGGGGGGGGGGGGGGGGGGGGGGGGGGGGGGGGGGGGGGGGGGGGGGGGGGGGGGGGGGGGGGGGGGGGGGGGGGGGGGGGGGGGGGGGGGGGGGGGGGGGGGTGGGGGGGGGGGGGGGGGGGGGGGGGGGGGGGGGGGGGGGGGGGGGGGGGGGGGGGGGGGGGGGGGGGGGGGGGGGGGGGGGGGGGGGGGGGGGGGGGGGGGGGGGGGGGGGGGGGGGGGGGGGGGGGGGGGGGGGGGGGGGGGGGGGGGGGGGGGGGGGGGGGGGGGGGGGGGGGGGGGGGGGGGGGGGGGGGGGGGGGGGGGGGGGGGGGGGGGGGGGGGGGGGGGGGGGGGGGGGGGGGGGGGGGGGGGGGGGGGGGGGGGGGGGGGGGGGGGGGGGGGGGGGGGGGGGGGGGGGGGGGGGGGGGGGGGGGGGGGGGGGGGGGGGGGGGGGGGGGGGGGGGGGGGGGGGGGGGGGGGGGGGGGGGGGGGGGGGGGGGGGGGGGGGGGGGGGGGGGGGGGGGGGGGGGGGGGGGGGGGGGGGGGGGGGGGGGGGGGGGGGGGGGGGGGGGGGGGGGGGGGGGGGGGGGGGGGGGGGGGGGGGGGGGGGGGGGGGGGGGGGGGGGGGGGGGGGGGGGGGGGGGGGGGGGGGGGGGGGGGGGGGGGGGGGGGGGGGGGGGGGGGGGGGGGGGGGGGGGGGGGGGGGGGGGGGGGGGGGGGGGGGGGGGGGGGGGGGTGGGGGGGGGGGGGGGGGGGGGGGGGGGGGGGGGGGGGGGGGGGGGGGGGGGGGGGGGGGGGGGGGGGGGGGGGGGGGGGGGGGGGGGGGGGGGGGGGGGGGGGGGGGGGGGGGGGGGGGGGGGGGGGGGGGGGGGGGGGGGGGGGGGGGGGGGGGGGGGGGGGGGGGGGGGGGGGGGGGGGGGGGGGGGGGGGGGGGGGGGGGGGGGGGGGGGGGGGGGGGGGGGGGGGGGGGGGGGGGGGGGGGGGGGGGGGGGGGGGGGGGGGGGGGGGGGGGGGGGGGGGGGGGGGGGGGGGGGGGGGGGGGGGGGGGGGGGGGGGGGGGGGGGGGGGGGGGGGGGGGGGGGGGGGGGGGGGGGGGGGGGGGGGGGGGGGGGGGGGGGGGGGGGGGGGGGGGGGGGGGGGGGGGGGGGGGGGGGGGGGGGGGGGGGGGGGGGGGGGGGGGGGGGGGGGGGGGGGTGGGGGGGGGGGGGGGGGGGGGGGGGGGGGGGGGGGGGGGGGGGGGGGGGGGGGGGGGGGGGGGGGGGGGGGGGGGGGGGGGGGGGGGGGGGGGGGGGGGGGGGGGGGGGGGGGGGGGGGGGGGGGGGGGGGGGGGGGGGGGGGGGGGGGGGGGGGGGGGGGGGGGGGGGGGGGGGGGGGGGGGGGGGGGGGGGGGGGGGGGGGGGGGGGGGGGGGGGGGGGGGGGGGGGGGGGGGGGGGGGTGGGGGGGGGGGGGGGGGGGGGGGGGGGGGGGGGGGGGGGGGGGGGGGGGGGGGGGGGGGGGGGGGGGGGGGGGGGGGGGGGGGGGGGGGGGGGGGGGGGGGGGGGGGGGGGGGGGGGGGGGGGGGGGGGGGGGGGGGGGGGGGGGGGGGGGGGGGGGGGGGGGGGGGGGGGGGGGGGGGGGGGGGGGGGGGGGGGGGGGGGGGTGGGGGGGGGGGGGGGGGGGGGGTGGGGGGGGGGGGGGGGGGGGGGGGGGGGGGGGGGGGGGGGGGGGGGGGGGGGGGGGGGGGGGGGGGGGGGGGGGGGGGGGGGGGGGGGGGGGGGGGGGGGGGGGGGGGGGGGGGGGGGGGGGGGGGGGGGGGGGGGGGGGGGGGGGGGGGGGGGGGGGGGGGGGGGGGGGGGGGGGGGGGGGGGGGGGGGGGGGGGGGGGGGGGGGGGGGGGGGGGGGGGGGGGGGGGGGGGGGGGGGGGGGGGGGGGGGGGGGGGGGGGGGGGGGGGGGGGGGGGGGGGGGGGGGGGGGGGGGGGGGGGGGGGGGGGGGGGGGGGGGGGGGGGGGGGGGGGGGGGGGGGGGGGGGGGGGGGGGGGGGGGGGGGGGGGGGGGGGGGGGGGGGGGGGGGGGGGGGGGGGGGGGGGGGGGGGGGGGGGGGGGGGGGGGGGGGGGGGGGGGGGGGGGGGGGGGGGGGGGGGGGGGGGGGGGGGGGGGGGGGGGGGGGGGGGGGGGGGGGGGGGGGGGGGGGGGGGGGGGGGGGGGGGGGGGGGGGGGGGGGGGGGGGGGGGGGGGGGGGGGGGGGGGGGGGGGGGGGGGGGGGGGGGGGGGGGGGGGGGGGGGGGGGGGGGGGGGGGGGGGGGGGGGGGGGGGGGGGGGGGGGGGGGGGGGGGGGGGGGGGGGGGGGGGGGGGGGGGGGGGGGGGGGGGGGGGGGGGGGGGGGGGGGGGGGGGGGGGGGGGGGGGGGGGGGGGGGGGGGGGGGGGGGGGGGGGGGGGGGGGGGGGGGGGGGGGGGGGGGGGGGGGGGGGGGGGGGGGGGGGGGGGGGGGGGGGGGGGGGGGGGGGGGGGGGGGGGGGGGGGGGGGGGGGGGGGGGGGGGGGGGGGGGGGGGGGGGGGGGGGGGGGGGGGGGGGGGGGGGGGGGGGGGGGGGGGGGGGGGGGGGGGGGGGGGGGGGGGGGGGGGGGGGGGGGGGGGGGGGGGGGGGGGGGGGGGGGGGGGGGGGGGGGGGGGGGGGGGGGGGGGGGGGGGGGGGGGGGGGGGGGGGGGGGGGGGGGGGGGGGGGGGGGGGGGGGGGGGGGGGGGGGGGGGGGGGGGGGGGGGGGGGGGGGGGGGGGGGGGGGGGGGGGGGGGGGGGGGGGGGGGGGGGGGGGGGGGGGGGGGGGGGGGGGGGGGGGGGGGGGGGGGGGGGGGGGGGGGGGGGGGGGGGGGGGGGGGGGGGGGGGGGGGGGGGGGGGGGGGGGGGGGGGGGGGGGGGGGGGGGGGGGGGGGGGGGGGGGGGGGGGGGGGGGGGGGGGGGGGGGGGGGGGGGGGGGGGGGGGGGGGGGGGGGGGGGGGGGGGGGGGGGGGGGGGGGGGGGGGGGGGGGGGGGGGGGGGGGGGGGGGGGGGGGGGGGGGGGGGGGGGGGGGGGGGGGGGGGGGGGGGGGGGGGGGGGGGGGGGGGGGGGGGGGGGGGGGGGGGGGGGGGGGGGGGGGGGGGGGGGGGGGGGGGGGGGGGGGGGGGGGGGGGGGGGGGGGGGGGGGGGGGGGGGGGGGGGGGGGGGGGGGGGGGGGGGGGGGGGGGGGGGGGGGGGGGGGGGGGGGGGGGGGGGGGGGGGGGGGGGGGGGGGGGGGGGGGGGGGGGGGGGGGGGGGGGGGGGGGGGGGGGGGGGGGGGGGGGGGGGGGGGGGGGGGGGGGGGGGGGGGGGGGGGGGGGGGGGGGGGGGGGGGGGGGGGGGGGGGGGGGGGGGGGGGGGGGGGGGGGGGGGGGGGGGGGGGGGGGGGGGGGGGGGGGGGGGGGGGGGGGGGGGGGGGGGGGGGGGGGGGGGGGGGGGGGGGGGGGGGGGGGGGGGGGGGGGGGGGGGGGGGGGGGGGGGGGGGGGGGGGGGGGGGGGGGGGGGGGGGGGGGGGGGGGGGGGGGGGGGGGGGGGGGGGGGGGGGGGGGGGGGGGGGGGGGGGGGGGGGGGGGGGGGGGGGGGGGGGGGGGGGGGGGGGGGGGGGGGGGGGGGGGGGGGGGGGGGGGGGGGGGGGGGGGGGGGGGGGGGGGGGGGGGGGGGGGGGGGGGGGGGGGGGGGGGGGGGGGGGGGGGGGGGGGGGGGGGGGGGGGGGGGGGGGGGGGGGGGGGGGGGGGGGGGGGGGGGGGGGGGGGGGGGGGGGGGGGGGGGGGGGGGGGGGGGGGGGGGGGGGGGGGGGGGGGGGGGGGGGGGGGGGGGGGGGGGGGGGGGGGGGGGGGGGGGGGGGGGGGGGGGGGGGGGGGGGGGGGGGGGGGGGGGGGGGGGGGGGGGGGGGGGGGGGGGGGGGGGGGGGGGGGGGGGGGGGGGGGGGGGGGGGGGGGGGGGGGGGGGGGGGGGGGGGGGGGGGGGGGGGGGGGGGGGGGGGGGGGGGGGGGGGGGGGGGGGGGGGGGGGGGGGGGGGGGGGGGGGGGGGGGGGGGGGGGGGGGGGGGGGGGGGGGGGGGGGGGGGGGGGGGGGGGGGGGGGGGGGGGGGGGGGGGGGGGGGGGGGGGGGGGGGGGGGGGGGGGGGGGGGGGGGGGGGGGGGGGGGGGGGGGGGGGGGGGGGGGGGGGGGGGGGGGGGGGGGGGGGGGGGGGGGGGGGGGGGGGGGGGGGGGGGGGGGGGGGGGGGGGGGGGGGGGGGGGGGGGGGGGGGGGGGGGGGGGGGGGGGGGGGGGGGGGGGGGGGGGGGGGGGGGGGGGGGGGGGGGGGGGGGGGGGGGGGGGGGGGGGGGGGGGGGGGGGGGGGGGGGGGGGGGGGGGGGGGGGGGGGGGGGGGGGGGGGGGGGGGGGGGGGGGGGGGGGGGGGGGGGGGGGGGGGGGGGGGGGGGGGGGGGGGGGGGGGGGGGGGGGGGGGGGGGGGGGGGGGGGGGGGGGGGGGGGGGGGGGGGGGGGGGGGGGGGGGGGGGGGGGGGGGGGGGGGGGGGGGGGGGGGGGGGGGGGGGGGGGGGGGGGGGGGGGGGGGGGGGGGGGGGGGGGGGGGGGGGGGGGGGGGGGGGGGGGGGGGGGGGGGGGGGGGGGGGGGGGGGGGGGGGGGGGGGGGGGGGGGGGGGGGGGGGGGGGGGGGGGGGGGGGGGGGGGGGGGGGGGGGGGGGGGGGGGGGGGGGGGGGGGGGGGGGGGGGGGGGGGGGGGGGGGGGGGGGGGGGGGGGGGGGGGGGGGGGGGGGGGGGGGGGGGGGGGGGGGGGGGGGGGGGGGGGGGGGGGGGGGGGGGGGGGGGGGGGGGGGGGGGGGGGGGGGGGGGGGGGGGGGGGGGGGGGGGGGGGGGGGGGGGGGGGGGGGGGGGGGGGGGGGGGGGGGGGGGGGGGGGGGGGGGGGGGGGGGGGGGGGGGGGGGGGGGGGGGGGGGGGGGGGGGGGGGGGGGGGGGGGGGGGGGGGGGGGGGGGGGGGGGGGGGGGGGGGGGGGGGGGGGGGGGGGGGGGGGGGGGGGGGGGGGGGGGGGGGGGGGGGGTGGGGGGGGGGGGGGGGGGGGGGGGGGGGGGGGGGGGGGGGGGGGGGGGGGGGGGGGGGGGGGGGGGGGGGGGGGGGGGGGGGGGGGGGGGGGGGGGGGGGGGGGGGGGGGGGGGGGGGGGGGGGGGGGGGGGGGGGGGGGGGGGGGGGGGGGGGGGGGGGGGGGGGGGGGGGGGGGGGGGGGGGGGGGGGGGGGGGGGGGGGGGGGGGGGGGGGGGGGGGGGGGGGGGGGGGGGGGGGGGGGGGGGGGGGGGGGGGGGGGGGGGGGGGGGGGGGGGGGGGGGGGGGGGGGGGGGGGGGGGGGGGGGGGGGGGGGGGGGGGGGGGGGGGGGGGGGGGGGGGGGGGGGGGGGGGGGGGGGGGGGGGGGGGGGGGGGGGGGGGGGGGGGGGGGGGGGGGGGGGGGGGGGGGGGGGGGGGGGGGGGGGGGGGGGGGGGGGGGGGGGGGGGGGGGGGGGGGGGGGGGGGGGGGGGGGGGGGGGGGGGGGGGGGGGGGGGGGGGGGGGGGGGGGGGGGGGGGGGGGGGGGGGGGGGGGGGGGGGGGGGGGGGGGGGGGGGGGGGGGGGGGGGGGGGGGGGGGGGGGGGGGGGGGGGGGGGGGGGGGGGGGGGGGGGGGGGGGGGGGGGGGGGGGGGGGGGGGGGGGGGGGGGGGGGGGGGGGGGGGGGGGGGGGGGGGGGGGGGGGGGGGGGGGGGGGGGGGGGGGGGGGGGGGGGGGGGGGGGGGGGGGGGGGGGGGGGGGGGGGGGGGGGGGGGGGGGGGGGGGGGGGGGGGGGGGGGGGGGGGGGGGGGGGGGGGGGGGGGGGGGGGGGGGGGGGGGGGGGGGGGGGGGGGGGGGGGGGGGGGGGGGGGGGGGGGGGGGGGGGGGGGGGGGGGGGGGGGGGGGGGGGGGGGGGGGGGGGGGGGGGGGGGGGGGGGGGGGGGGGGGGGGGGGGGGGGGGGGGGGGGGGGGGGGGGGGGGGGGGGGGGGGGGGGGGGGGGGGGGGGGGGGGGGGGGGGGGGGGGGGGGGGGGGGGGGGGGGGGGGGGGGGGGGGGGGGGGGGGGGGGGGGGGGGGGGGGGGGGGGGGGGGGGGGGGGGGGGGGGGGGGGGGGGGGGGGGGGGGGGGGGGGGGGGGGGGGGGGGGGGGGGGGGGGGGGGGGGGGGGGGGGGGGGGGGGGGGGGGGGGGGGGGGGGGGGGGGGGGGGGGGGGGGGGGGGGGGGGGGGGGGGGGGGGGGGGGGGGGGGGGGGGGGGGGGGGGGGGGGGGGGGGGGGGGGGGGGGGGGGGGGGGGGGGGGGGGGGGGGGGGGGGGGGGGGGGGGGGGGGGGGGGGGGGGGGGGGGGGGGGGGGGGGGGGGGGGGGGGGGGGGGGGGGGGGGGGGGGGGGGGGGGGGGGGGGGGGGGGGGGGGGGGGGGGGGGGGGGGGGGGGGGGGGGGGGGGGGGGGGGGGGGGGGGGGGGGGGGGGGGGGGGGGGGGGGGGGGGGGGGGGGGGGGGGGGGGGGGGGGGGGGGGGGGGGGGGGGGGGGGGGGGGGGGGGGGGGGGGGGGGGGGGGGGGGGGGGGGGGGGGGGGGGGGGGGGGGGGGGGGGGGGGGGGGGGGGGGGGGGGGGGGGGGGGGGGGGGGGGGGGGGGGGGGGGGGGGGGGGGGGGGGGGGGGGGGGGGGGGGGGGGGGGGGGGGGGGGGGGGGGGGGGGGGGGGGGGGGGGGGGGGGGGGGGGGGGGGGGGGGGGGGGGGGGGGGGGGGGGGGGGGGGGGGGGGGGGGGGGGGGGGGGGGGGGGGGGGGGGGGGGGGGGGGGGGGGGGGGGGGGGGGGGGGGGGGGGGGGGGGGGGGGGGGGGGGGGGGGGGGGGGGGGGGGGGGGGGGGGGGGGGGGGGGGGGGGGGGGGGGGGGGGGGGGGGGGGGGGGGGGGGGGGGGGGGGGGGGGGGGGGGGGGGGGGGGGGGGGGGGGGGGGGGGGGGGGGGGGGGGGGGGGGGGGGGGGGGGGGGGGGGGGGGGGGGGGGGGGGGGGGGGGGGGGGGGGGGGGGGGGGGGGGGGGGGGGGGGGGGGGGGGGGGGGGGGGGGGGGGGGGGGGGGGGGGGGGGGGGGGGGGGGGGGGGGGGGGGGGGGGGGGGGGGGGGGGGGGGGGGGGGGGGGGGGGGGGGGGGGGGGGGGGGGGGGGTGGGGGGGGGGGGGGGGGGGGGGGGGGGGGGGGGGGGGGGGGGGGGGGGGGGGGGGGGGGGGGGGGGGGGGGGGGGGGGGGGGGGGGGGGGGGGGGGGGGGGGGGGGGGGGGGGGGGGGGGGGGGGGGGGGGGGGGGGGGGGGGGGGGGGGGGGGGGGGGGGGGGGGGGGGGGGGGGGGGGGGGGGGGGGGGGGGGGGGGGGGGGGGGGGGGGGGGGGGGGGGGGGGTGGGGGGGGGGGGGGGGGGGGGGGGGGGGGGGGGGGGGGGGGGGGGGGGGGGGGGGGGGGGGGGGGGGGGGGGGGGGGGGGGGGGGGGGGGGGGGGGGGGGGGGGGGGGGGGGGGGGGGGGGGGGGGGGGGGGGGGGGGGGGGGGGGGGGGGGGGGGGGGGGGGGGGGGGGGGGGGGGGGGGGGGGGGGGGGGGGGGGGGGGGGGGGGGGGGGGGGGGGGGGGGGGGGGGGGGGGGGGGGGGGGGGGGGGGGGGGGGGGGGGGGGGGGGGGGGGGGGGGGGGGGGGGGGGGGGGGGGGGGGGGGGGGGGGGGGGGGGGGGGGGGGGGGGGGGGGGGGGGGGGGGGGGGGGGGGGGGGGGGGGGGGGGGGGGGGGGGGGGGGGGGGGGGGGGGGGGGGGGGGGGGGGGGGGGGGGGGGGGGGGGGGGGGGGGGGGGGGGGGGGGGGGGGGGGGGGGGGGGGGGGGGGGGGGGGGGGGGGGGGGGGGGGGGGGGGGGGGGGGGGGGGGGGGGGGGGGGGGGGGGGGGGGGGGGGGGGGGGGGGGGGGGGGGGGGGGGGGGGGGGGGGGGGGGGGGGGGGGGGGGGGGGGGGGGGGGGGGGGGGGGGGGGGGGGGGGGGGGGGGGGGGGGGGGGTGGGGGGGGGGGGGGGGGGGGGGGGGGGGGGGGGGGGGGGGGGGGGTGGGGGGGGGGGGGGGGGGGGGGGGGGGGGGGGGGGGGGGGGGGGGGGGGGGGGGGGGGGGGGGGGGGGGGGGGGGGGGGGGGGGGGGGGGGGGGGGGGGGGGGGGGGGGGGGGGGGGGGGGGGGGGGGGGGGGGGGGGGGGGGGGGGGGGGGGGGGGGGGGGGGGGGGGGGGGGGGGGGGGGGGGGGGGGGGGGGGGGGGGGGGGGGGGGGGGGGGGGGGGGGGGGGGGGGGGGGGGGGGGGGGGGGGGGGGGGTGGGGGGGGGGGGGGGGGGGGGGGGGGGGGGGGGGGGGGGGGGGGGGGGGGGGGGGGGGGGGGGGGGGGGGGGGGGGGGGGGGGGGGGGGGGGGGGGGGGGGGGGGGGGGGGGGGGGGGGGGGGGGGGGGGGGGGGGGGGGGGGGGGGGGGGGGGGGGGGGGGGGGGGGGGGGGGGGGGGGGGGGGGGGGGGGGGGGGGGGGGGGGGGGGGGGGGGGGGGGGGGGGGGGGGGGGGGGGGGGGGGGGGGGGGGGGGGGGGGGGGGGGGGGGGGGGGGGGGGGGGGGGGGGGGGGGGGGGGGGGGGGGGGGGGGGGGGGGGGGGGGGGGGGGGGGGGGGGGGGGGGTGGGGGGGGGGGGGGGGGGGGGGGGGGGGGGGGGGGGGGGGGGGGGGGGGGGGGGGGGGGGGGGGGGGGGGGGGGGGGGGGGGGGGGGGGGGGGGGGGGGGGGGGGGGGGGGGGGGGGGGGGGGGGGGGGGGGGGGGGGGGGGGGGGGGGGGGGGGGGGGGGGGGGGGGGGGGGGGGGGGGGGGGGGGGGGGGGGGGGGGGTGGGGGGGGGGGGGGGGGGGGGGGGGGGGGGGGGGGGGGGGGGGGGGGGGGGGGGGGGGGGGTGGGGGGGGGGGGGGGGGGGGGGGGGGGGGGGGGGGGGGGGGGGGGGGGGGGGGGGGGGGGGGGGGGGGGGGGGGGGGGGGGGGGGGGGGGGGGGGGGGGGGGGGGGGGGGGGGGGGGGGGGGGGGGGGGGGGGGGGGGGGGGGGGGGGGGGGGGGGGGGGGGGGGGGGGGGGGGGGGGGGGGGGGGGGGGGGGGGGGGGGGGGGGGGGGGGGGTGGGGGGGGGGGGGGGGGGGGGGGGGGGGGGGGGGGGGGGGGGGGGGGGGGGGGGGGGGGGGGGGGGGGGGGGGGGGGGGGGGGGGGGGGGGGGGGGGGGGGGGGGGGGGTGGGGGGGGGGGGGGGGGGGGGGGTGGGGGGGGGGGGGGGGGGGGGGGGGGGGGGGGGGGGGGGGGGGGGGGGGGGGGGGGGGGGGGGGGGGGGGGGGGGGGGGGGGGGGGGGGGGGGGGGGGGGGGGGGGGGGGGGGGGGGGGGGGGGGGGGGGGGGGGGGGGGGGGGGGGGGGGGGGGGGGGGGGGGGGGGGGGGGGGGGGGGGGGGGGGGGGGGGGGGGGGGGGGGGGGGGGGGGGGGGGGGTGGGGGGGGGGGGGGGGGGGGGGGGGGGGGGGGGGGGGGGGGGGGGGGGGGGGGGGGGGGGGGGGGGGGGGGGGGGGGGGGGGGGGGGGGGGGGGGGGGGGGGGGGGGGGGGGGGGGGGGGGGGGGGGGGGGGGGGGGGGGGGGGGGGGGGGGGGGGGGGGGGGGGGGGGGGGGGGGGGGGGGGGGGGGGGGGGGGGGGGGGGGGGGGGGGGGGGGGGGGGGGGGGGGGGGTGGGGGGGGGGGGGGGGGG